>NZ_JAKJSQ010000031.1:0-45300 GCF_050337105.1 Aliivibrio kagoshimensis | reverse complement strand
ATTTAATCATAATGAAGATTGTAATAGAGTACCAATTGAATCAGATAAATTAGGAGAGCGCACCGCGCTGTAGACAGATGGGAAGATTAACCACACATATCCTCGATACTGCAAAGGGAATGCCTGGGTCAGAGATTAAAGTAGAACTTTTTCGTATTGAAGGCGAATCTACACAATTGATTAATACTGTTTTTACCAATGCGGATGGCCGTACCGATTCCGCCATTCTAGAGGGTACTGAATTTTCTACCGGTAAATATCAGCTTGTTTTCCACACCGCTCCTTACTTTAAAAGGGAGGGCGTTGAACTGTCAGCCATCCCATTTTTAGATGATGTTGTAATACGTTTTGGTATCGATAATGAAGATCAGCACTACCATGTGCCCCTTCTTGTTTCTCCTTACAGTTTTTCAACCTATCGTGGCAGTTAATTAACTGCCAAGGTTAAGCCGCAACAACAGATACCACGATAATCAGTCGGGATAAGCGCAGGTACATGCGCGTTATCTGTATACATCGAATAACAACATCAACAACAATTCTACAAAGATTTGCTCAGTAGTAACGAGCATTTTTCATCTCGATCTCATCACTAAGATGCATATCGACAATGGCACACTAAGAGGAAAGTTCGTCATGAATAATACCAATACTGATGCATTGAACGACCCAATTAAGGAAAGCTCATCTTTTCTTGAACGCTTCTTTAAACTAAAAGAGCACGGTACCAACGTAAAAAATGAGCTACTCGGCGGAGTAACGACGTTTGCGACGATGGCGTATATCATCTTTGTGAACCCAAGTATTATGGCTGCTTCTGGTATGGATCCAGGGGCTGTTTTTGTGGCGACTTGTGTAGGGGCTGCCATTGGCACTCTATTAATGGGGCTATTTGCTAACTGGCCAGTCGGTCTAGCACCAGGCATGGGGTTAAATGCGTTTTTCTCATTCACCGTCGTTGGTGAAATGGGTTATAGCTGGGAAGTCGCTCTGGGGGCGGTCTTTCTTTCCGGTATTCTATTTGTCGGTATGAGTTTTTATAAAGTCCGAGAGTGGATCATAGAGAGTATTCCTACCAGCCTTCGCTGCTCCATGACAGCAGGTGTCGGACTCTTTTTAGGCTTAATCGGTCTTAAAACAGCCGGTATCGTCGTTGAGAACCCAGCGACACTGGTCTCATTAGGCAACTTTGCTGAACCTAATGCCCTACTTGCAGCAATCTGTTTCTTGATCATTGCAGTACTGAGTGAACGAAAAATCTTCGGCGCTGTTTTAATCGGCATAATTAGTGTCACTATTGTGGGCATGATGTTAGGTCTTGTTGAGTACAATGGACTCTTCGCTGCACCACCAAGTATCGCACCAACCTTTTTAGCGATGGATATTGCCGGCGCCATGCAGATCTCAATGGTCAGTGTGATCTTAGCCTTTTTGTTTGTAAACATGTTCGATACTGCTGGAACATTAATGGGTGTTGCCGAGCACGCCAATCTTGTGAATAAAGATACAGGCCGTATTGAAGGACTAAGCAAAGCATTAAAAGCGGACAGTGTCGCCAGTGTTGCAGGCGCATGTATTGGTTGCCCACCAGTAACTAGCTATGTAGAAAGTGCCGCTGGTGTTGCTGCTGGCGGACGTACTGGTCTATCCGCCGTGTTCATTTCACTGCTGTTTGTTGCCGCTATTTTCTTATCTCCATTGGCTGCAATGATCCCTTCGTATGCCACGGCAGGCGCATTGATCTACGTCGCTTTTGTCATGATGGGCAGCATGAAAAATGTGAACTGGAATGATTTTACGGACTCAGCGCCTGCAGCAATCACGGCGCTAATGATGCCTTTTACCTTCTCGATTGCGAATGGTATTGCTCTAGGGTTTATCACCTATACCGTACTGAAAGTAGCGACGGGTAAAACCAATCAAGTCTCTATCAGCATGTACATTTTAACCGCCATTTTTGTGGCTAAATTAGTCTACATCTAACCACAGGTTCCAATAACAACCATATCGTCGGTACTCACTACCTTGCAAAGAGAGCTCTCTGCTCGGGAACGTGTGCCGACAACGGATTACTCATGACCCTACGCAGTTTGTAAAAGTCATTCTTTGTTCATAACCCGTCCCTCTATTTTTAAATGGATCAGGCAAAGGAAAATGCAATGAAACTTCTTTATACAATCAATCAACGTCCGCCTAACGGCATTACATTCCTACTCGCTCTACAGCATATGCTCGCCTCTATTGGCGGCATCATCGCCGTTCCTCTCATTGTCGGTTCATCGATCGGTTTACCTAGCGATGAGATCGTCACGCTAATCAACGCCGCACTCTTTGCTTCTGGCATTGTTACCATCGTTCAATGTATTGGTTTCGGCCCAGTGGGTATTCGCCTCCCCGTAGTCATGGGATCAAGCTTTGCCTTTCTTGGTGTCGCGATTGGCATCGGTAAAGAAGGCGGGGTTGCCAGTATTATGGGAGCTGCTCTGGTTGGTTCATTTGTTGTGATTTTTGCCAGTTTCTTTATGGAAAAAATCCGAAAACTCTTCCCTACCGTAGTAAGTGGTGTCGTAGTAACACTGATTGGGTTAACTATTTTACCTGTCGCAATGAACTGGGTGGGTGATGCGCCAGCAATGAGTCCAGAATTTGCTACTTTACCAAAACTGTTTTTAGCCATTGTGTCGCTAGGAATCGTGGTGGCGGTCTCTGTCTATTGCAAAGGTGCCATTGCTGCCTCTGCGATTGTGATTGGTTTAGGTGGTGGCTATCTTGTTGCTCTATCCATGGGCATGGTGAATTTAGAGCAGATCACAACAGCAAGCTGGTTTGGTGGTCCTGAACCATTTAAATATGGTTTCAGTTTCTCTATCGGTGCCATTGTGAGTATGAGTTTGGTCTACTTGGTTGTGATTGCAGAAGCAACCGGAGACTTCATGGCGCTTGGCAGCAACTGTAATGTGAAACTCACAGGTAAAGATCTAAAACGTGGTCTTCTGGGTGATGGTTTGGGCAGTACGCTAGCCGCACTATTAACCGCTATGCCACTGGCCTCTTTTAGCCAAAATGTCGGTATCGTAGGCATCACAGGGGTCGCTAGTCGTTTTGTGGTTGCTGCAACAGGTGGCCTATTAATTCTTGGTGGTCTGTTTCCAAAATTAGCTGCATTAGCAGTAACCATTCCAAAACCAGTGTTAGGTGGTGTCGGTTTTGTGATGTTTGGCATGATTGCGTATGCTGGTATCAGAATGTTGATAAAAGCCGCAGATACTAAGCGAAATGCATTAGTAATTTGTGTAGGATTAGCATCAGGGCTTGCAGTTACTTTTGAACCACGCTTGATTCAGCATTTGCCCCATGATATCGCTAACTTTTTCCACTCAGGGATCAGTACAGGTACCTTAGTAACGGTTTTACTGCACCAAATTTTACCGAAATCTTCTGCGGAGGAGGAGAGTGATATTGAGGATGAGATCGAAGCAGAAAGTACCAAGCCCCTGTTGTCAGAACAGGTAAACGAATAATCTATTTTTTATCTAAAAATGAGTAAAGTCCCTCTTCCCTGCAATGGCTGAGAGGGCTAAGGAAAACTATGAATGACTACCACATGGCTTAAAAACCCACTCGCAATATACACAGGTACAACGCACGACGCACAAGGCGGTGTTGTTGTCCAAGGCAATAAAATTGTTGAGTTAGTACCTTTGGGCGCTCAACCTCAAACCCAGATTGATCAGGTCACTGACGCCAGTCAACATGTTATCACCCCGGGCCTTATTAATGCCCACCATCACTTCTACCAAACTCTCACACGAGCCTATCCAGCTGCGCTCAATAAAGAGCTGTTTAACTGGTTAAAGACCCTCTACCCAGTATGGGCGGGTTTAGATTCAGAAATGATGAGTCTAGCCACTGAAGTGGCTCTGGTTGAGATGTTAATGTCCGGCTGTACCACCGCTTCTGATCACCATTACTTGATCCCAACGGGTTTAGAAAATGCGATTGATCTGCAAGTTGATGTCGCCAATAAACTGGGTATTCGTGCGATCTTAACTCGCGGTTCAATGAGCTTGGGCGAAGATGAAGGTGGACTGCCACCACGACATACCATTCAGACAGAGCAGGTCATTATTGATGATAGTTTGAGACTGATTGATCAATATCACCAACGTGAAGATGGCGCGATGATTCAAATTGCGCTTGCTCCATGTTCACCCTTCTCGGTCACTACCGACTTGATGAAAGAGACGGCTCGCATTGCCAAGCAGCAGCAAGTCATGGTGCATACTCATCTTTGCGAAACCATTGATGAAGAGGATTTCTGTCTTAAGCAGTTTGGTCTGCGTCCAGTTGATTACCTCGAAGATGTTGGTTGGTTGAATAACCGCACTTGGCTTGCTCATGCTATACACTTCAACGATGAAGAGATCGCACGTTTAGGCAAAGCGAACATCGGGATCAGTCACTGTCCTACCTCAAATATGATGTTGGCATCAGGCATCTGTCGTAACAATGAACTGGAAGCGGCAGGGGTCAATGTTGGTCTAGGCGTGGATGGTTCAGCCTCTAATGACGGATCCAACATGATTGCCGAAGTTAGGATGGCGATGTATCTGCAGCGTTTACGATATGGCTCGGCGAATGTCAGTCATACTGATGCACTGCGATGGGCAACGTCAGGCTCTGCCAAAGCGATGGGAAGAAGCGATATTGGTGAATTAAGTGTCGGCAAACAAGCTGATATTGCCATGTTCAAACTCGATGAGATTCGCTTCTCAGGCGCTCATGACCCACTGGCCGCTCTACTACTGTGTGGTGCTCAACAAGCCGACAAGGTGATGGTTGCAGGTCAATGGCGAGTCAGCGATGGCCAAGTAATCGGTCTAGATCTAGAAAGGTTGCTGTATAAACACCGTAACGCCGCCAAGCGCTTAGCAGAAAAAGCGGCAGCGCTGCGTTAATACCGATGAGGCAGAAATCCGCTAATGGGTTTCTGCCTTAAAATACCCCTACAGACAATGTCATTAACCTCACTGAATCCCCTCTATTATGTATCTATAATTCAATACACAAATTCCACTTTGTATCCTTAATTGATGACAGGGCAACAGAGATCGCTTCTAGAAGCCTAGATGCCAATTCTCAGAACATGTTTTTAGAGGCACAGTCTATTGATGAAGAGGCTCAAAAGCGGCTTCTTAATCAGATCAAAGAACAGGTTATTGAGTCTGGCGGACGTGCTCTTTGGAATAACACTAAGGAGTAGCGTAGCTATGACGACATTACTCGAAAACCCCGAGGGCGCAACTCCACCCATTCGTTAACGGTAATGGCCGTCACTCACGCGTCTTCACTGATATTGTTCGAGTGTATCTACTCGGAGAGAAGCCGATGAAATGGGCACACGCCAAACTTAAAAGCATGACTGAAGAGCGTTCTTCCTATATCTCCAGCCTAAGAAAGGCGGATAGAGGAGATTTCACCGAGTTTACTGAATACCTTCAACGTTTAGGTAACTAGAAATGGACTGAGCGAGTGCAAAGGTCTGACTTGCTTCTGCCCCATTCCTTGTTAGAGATTCTACTCATTCATATTTTGTGCATGACAGTTCGCCATACATTTGTTCATGTGACGAATAGTAGTTAACAAGTCAGTCAATTTGACCCGCAACGCTCCGTATTTTTTGTGTACTTTGCTTCGCTACATATTCCACGCAGAGGTCAAATAACCTCGAGCGGTGGCCTTTTATTTTTAACCTAGAAGTATGGTATCCTATTGTTTTTATATGGGTATAAACATGAAAAAGTTGGTTTTACTTCTTCCTATAATGCTAATTCAAGGTTGTGTATATAATTCATATACAACTAAGCTCAATGAGCCTGTGCAACGGGAAAATATTAGTAGCTATATTTTATTAAAAAATACTAATCCAAACGATGAAATCTTATCTGCAACTATAGGAGAAGAGTTATTTGTTATTAATCGGAAAACGATTGGTAAGAGTAACGCTGTAATTGTCAAAGCTCCAACAGGCCGTGATTTTCCACAAGATCAAGTATGGTCTGGTACATATAAATATAACGATGGAGAATCTGGAGACTTATATGTATATACCACTCCAACATATTATAAAGGAACTATCGGTGTAATTCTTGATGACAATCAACAACTAACAACGAAGAAGCCTTTAGTTCAATTGGAAGGTTCAAAAGTAGGTCGTCGATGGTCTTTAAGGTCTGCAACTGATTTTTTTGCTATCTATGCTGATAATTGGGCTTTAAGGTATCCCTATCTGGCAGGATAGTTGTCACTGTTAAAATTTAACCAGTTTAGGGCGGTAACAGAGAATAAACATATGGCTCGTTACTCACAGGAAAGAAGAGAAGCAATATTAATAAAGTTACTCCCCCCACATTCACGCTCTGTAGCGGAAGTGGCAAAAGAAGAAGGCATCAGCGACGCAACTCTGTATTATTGGCGCAAACAACTTAGAGAATCAGGAGCGGTTGTGCCTAACAGTAATACATCTTCAGAGCAGTGGTCAGCGCAAACCAAACTTGCCATTGTTGCGGAAACCTTTTCCATGACAGAAAACGAACTCAGTCAGTATTGTCGACAAAAAGGGCTATACCCAGAAGAAGTCCAGCAATGGCGCAGCGAGTGCATACATGGATTTATGTCTTCAAAAGAGCGTTAGGTCCAAGCCAAACGACAAGCGAAAGAAGACAAACACGAAATCAAAGCGTTAAAGAAAGAGCTGCGTTATAAAGAGAAAGCCTTAGCCGAAACCGCCGCCTTATTGGTGCTAAGAAAAAAGCTGAGAGCCTTTTACGGGGAAGAGCCCGAGGACGACTAACCTCAACCGTTGAAAGGCAATGCCTAATTGAACTCATTCAAGAGGCTCATAAAAATGGTAGCCGATTAGAGAATGCCTGTAATGAGGCACTCGTCGATTTACGTACTTATCGCCGTTGGTATCAGCAAGGGAATGTGCTTGAAGATAAACGACCAACATCGGTGCGCCCTGAGCCGACTAATAAGCTCAGTGACGAAGAGCGAAAGTCGATTATCGACATTAGCAATGCGCCCGAGTTCAAGAGCTTGCCACCAAGCCAGATAGTGCCGACCTTGCTCGACAAGGGGTAGTATATTGCGTCAGAAGCGAGCTTCTATCGGGTTCTGAAGGCCGCAGGTCAACTTAGTCGTCGTGGTCGACAACGCACGAGGAAAAAGAATGCAAAACCAACAAGCTACACCGCAACTGGGCCAAACCAAGTCTATACTTGGGACATCACCTACATGCCATCAGATGTGCGCGGTCAGCATTATTATCTTTATCTGATAGAAGACATTTACAGTCGCAAAGTCGTCGGTTATGAGGTCTACGACCGCGAATGTGGTGAGTTAGCAAGCGGTCTATTGCAACGCACATTACTGCGTGAGCAATGCTTTAATCAAACGTTGGTGCTGCACTCAGATAACGGCGCGCCGATGAAGTCGTTGACGTTCAAAGCAAAAATGGAAGAGCTGGGCATTATATCTTCCTATAGCCGTCCACGCGTGAGCGACGATAACCCCTATGTCGAGTCGTTGTTCCGTACGTTAAAATATGTCCCAAGCTGGCCGTCAAAAGGTTTTAAAAATATAGAAGCTTGCCGAACTTGGGTTGAGGCATTCGTTAGCTGGTATAACACCGAACATAAGCACAGCCGCTTAAACTATGTGACGCCTTCAGAGCGCCATAATGGAAAAGATGCTCAAATATTAAGGCAACGCGCCGAGGTGTTGATGAAACATAGAAGCAAGCGCCCAGAGCGCTGGTCGGGGAAAATCAGGAACTGCAAACCGATCGGTAGGGTTCAGCTGAACCCAGAGAAAGAAGCTGCCTAATTACTAGGCAAGTAGTGACAACTACCTTGAAAAACACCGGTTAGAACGATGTTGAGTAAGATCGAAATTAGGATAATGCTATTAGTTTAATAGGTATTTTAATGGTAATTTATATTTAATTGATTTTTGTGTTTAGGGAATAAATATAAATTGTGAGTAAGCATAAAGTTAAGCTAATTTTAGTATCTTGTTTACAGGCTCTAGTGATTTCGATTTTTATTCTGTTTAACCCATTGGGCCTTAAAAATACGAGTCAGGAACAGAGTGAAATGTTGTATCTCGATACTACAGCATCAAGCTTTGATGCTAAGTTAGAATCAGCTGTAGTAGTGTTGATCGATGAATATACTATGGAAAAGTATGACCTTAACTACCCAGTAGATTATAAAAATCTATCAAGGATTCTACGATCGATTAGTAGCCACAATCCCAACTCTGTCTTTATCGACGTTCTTCAAAACTACCAGCATTCAAAAGAGTTAGATTACTGGCTTAAGCATTTAAAAAAGTCAAGTGAACATCACCCCATTTATCTAGCACAAGATTTAGAATTTGATAAACAGTGGCGACTGAATAACAAAGAGAACATTAGATATAAGCTAAGCCAAAACACCACTCTGGCTCCTGTATCATGGCGCGGCCCTTCAAATCGCTATCCACTAATGGTCAGCCATAATGGTCAGAATCATAAAACAGCAGCTTTGTTAATGTACGAACGATATTGCGAAAGCGTGAATTGTCAACTGTTTCAAAGCTCAGAAAATTATGATGAATCAATGGTGGTTCGATGGAGCAATAAAAATAGTAATGAACAAACTGCATTTTTAAAAGTGGCCGACGGGTGTGAGTTTCAGCAACGTAGTATGCGTCAAGCAATTAGTAGACACGTTACCTATGGTTTTCAAAGCAAAAAAGCGATAGATGAACATAGAGTGAAATGTCCGCCGATTTTAACCCTGAGTGCGAATGATTTTTTGGCTCAAAATTCGAAGGGCAATCAAGACTTGCGAAAAGTGATAGAAAACAGAGCGGTGTTTATCGGCTATGACTTATTGGGATCTTCTGACTTAGTTGTGTCTCCGGTTCATAATCAATTACCGGGAGTGTTCTACCATGCCATGGCATTTGTAAACTTGGTATCTATGGATACCGAGTACTGGCGATCGCCTAATGTTATTGGGGAGTGTCCAGTTGTAGGGGATTGCAATTTCTCGTATTACGATTTGATTCAAATATTACTTTATGCTGTGGTTCTTGGTTTTTCGCTCTATTTAAAAAAATCTTATGTACTTTATAGTGACGAAAACACGAAAAAATTACTGACCTATTCAGTATTATTTCTTGTTGTGACTACCATTGTTGTATTTTCAATAGTTGTCTTTCAAGACATTGCAGGGCCAGCGAATTGGATAACCTTAACAAGCATATTGATAATTAGTGCAAGCATGCTAATTAAGCCAGTGGTTATTAATATTCATCAATGGGCACTAATAAATCTTAAAAGCAAAAATATTGGTAAGTTGTTGATTTTAAGATTTAAAGTGATGGTTAGAAAATGAAGTTAGTATATTTGATGTTTCTTTTGTTTTTATCCTATCCAACTTGTGCAGTGGATAGTACGGTGATTAAGTTTAATTCAAGGGAGGTCGAAGTCTGCACAAGCCCAACAGATGCTGATACCTGTGATTACGTTAAGATATCCAGACTGCCAGACCCAGAAACGGTGACTATTAAAGTGTTAGAACTCACTCAGCAGGGTATGGTGAAGTTAAACATTAATGGAAAAATAAAGTACATTCATCAAATGGATTTAAAGTTCAGTACGAGAGTAACAGTTAGCGAACCTTGTATAGACAAAGAGTTTAACTCAAGGGCGGATAAAAATACCTATTCTACCCATGGAATTATGGATAAATGCGATGAAAAATAATCTCCTCTTCGTTGTTGTTATTTTTCTTTTAGGTTGTTCCACAAGTAGCGAAAAGTTAACGTTTGGAGACCACATTGACGGAAAATTTAAGGACAATATAGCGAATTTGGATGAGGTGAAAGACTTTGAACTTGAGTTTGACAGAGAATATGTCAACTTAGAGGACATTGAGTTACCAGCTATTAAATATAAAACGCTTCCGTTCGACACATTGAACATTGCTCATGTATGTGAAAAATTTGCAGGTAATGACGTCAAAATAACCAATAATTCTAATCGTGAAAAAAATGAAGAAATTGTGAGACACATTGCTCATCGTATTAATGGAGTGTTTGGATGTGACATTGCTGTTCAATATGAAATTACAGAATCAGAAATGTACGGTGCATTAGTTAGAAAAAACAAAATTGTATTAACTTCAGGACTAYTTTCTGAGTCTCAATATATTGATGAAATCGTTTTTGTCATCGCACATGAAATGGTACATCATGTACTAGTTCACAATCAGCAGATCACCCTACTTCGTTCTAAAAAGACTCGCGAGACTAATAGAGCTGCGAGAGATATCCACGATTACCTTATCGCAATTACTTTGGAAGAAGAGGCGACTACCTTTACCGATAATTATAAAAGACATCACGCTATGAATATGTCCAATAACTTAATGATTTCTAATGAAGTAATTGCTGACATTCTTGCTGTTGATATTATGGTTAAGGCTGGGTACAGTCCACAGGCGATACGTTATGTGTTAGAACGAACGTCAAGCTGCTTAGGATTTCATGATGGTGACTTAAATAAACAATTTGCCCAAATGCAAGATTCAGCAAAGAAGTTTAATGAAAGTAAGAATAAGAGTATGGAAGACTATTTCGAAGTAATAGGTCCTCTTCTTTCCCAGACCCATCTAACACCACCTTGGAGAGAAAAAACAGTTTCAACATACATTAAGGCTAATTATTCAACGGAGAGACGTTTAATAATGACGCCCTTGAGTAGTTTTTAAGTGAGTGTGATGGTTTTTAGCCGATGAATAGCATTGCCAAAACATTAAAATGAATGAGTACAGAGAATCCTAGTAGGGTCAAGCATTTTTCCTTTGTTGTTTTTTTTACGCCTACTAATTATAGTTTGTCGAATTAAAAGTAATTGAACCTAATTCGTTTATGTCCAAACACGAGTTTGAAAGTGATCAAACCTTATTCTCCTTTGGGTTCCTCACTTTGCTGGATCTGGAAAGGTTGCTGTATAAACACCGCAATGCCGCCAAGCGCTTAGCAGAGTTCAGCTAGCTGATTTCTGCCTCAACTCTTAGTCATATTCTAAAATAAAACACGGTCTAACCTGCTAAAAATGAAAGAAGTGAAGCATTTCGTTCACATTTTATTCATCAAAAATATATATCTCCTTGCTAGCTTATCTCGTCGATACCAATCACTTGCCGAAATGGTGCTTAAGGAAACAATAATGAAAAAGAATGGATTCAACGCTCTATCACTTTCCGTACTGCTCGCTGTAAGCTCTACCTCTATAGCTGCAACTGAAAATATTACCGCAATTGATACGTTATCTGGTGCAGCCTTACCCTATCAAATTCTGCGAAATGACCTTATTGACCATGCAAAGCCTGGCAATAAGATAGAGGTCAGAAATGGTGGATTTGGCTCAGATATGACCGCTCATCCGAGTCATGAGAATCAATTTTACGCTCTGACTGACAGAGGTCCAAACGCTACTTATAAAAAAGGTCACCATGGAAAAGGGAAAATTTTTCCTACCCCAAACTATACCCCTCGAATCGGACTTTTCGAAGTAAATGAATATGGCAATGTAGAGCTGATAAAAGTAATCCTGCTTAAAAAGCCTGATGGTTCGCCTATATCAGGCTTACCAAACAGCTCTGATATAGGCGGGACAGGCGAAACACCTTATGACACCAAAGGCAATCCCATTACTCAACACCCGAGTAAGGCATTTGATCCCTCGAACAACCCATTGAAGCTTGATGATTATGGTTTAGATGGTGAAGGGTTAGTCGCTATGCAAGATGGTACTTTCTGGGTTAGCGATGAATACGGGCCACACATCGTGCACTTTGACCAAGATGGTATTGAGATGGATCGAATAAATGCTTTTACGCACGATACACGCGCCAAATTCAATTTACCTGCCGAGTACGCTAATCGCCGACCAAACCGTGGAATGGAAGGACTGGCTATCACACCCGATGAAACAACCTTAGTCGGTACCATGCAGTCCACCATGTACAACCCTGACAAGAAAGTAAAAGCCTTAGATCTAGCGAGAATTGTGACTATCAACTTAGAAACAGGCAAAACCGGTCAATATCTTTACAAACAGGAAAAAGCCCAAAACTCTAATTCAGGCATTGCCGCAATTTCTCAAAACGAGTTTGTCATCATCGAGCGTGATGGTGCGTTCTATCGAGATAATCCTCAAGCGATGAAGCACATCTACCGAATAGACTTAGCGAATGCGACTAACCTTGAAGGCATTCCAAACAGTACTGATTTGATTCAAGATGATAAACTCGGCCTGATGATAAATGGTCAAACGCTTGAGCAAGCAGTTAACGCTCACGGGTGGGATGTGTTAGAAAAGTATAATATCAAGCCGGTAACAAAATCCTTAGTTGTCGATTTAGTGAAAGAGATCAAGTACCCACATGATAAGTTGGAAGGTATGTGGTTAATCGACTCAAGAACGTTAGGTGTCATCAACGACGATGACTTTGCAACATGGGCGAGTAAAGGCAAGCTTGAACAAAAATACCTAAATAAAGAGAAAACCAGAATCGACAACAACACACTCTATATTTTCAACGATTTAAATCTAAAATAGCGATAAGCGCAGCCTCTAACGAAGCGGCGACAGTTCAATTCACAGAGGCTACAAGGTTAGCCTCTGTTTAGAGAAGTGATAAAGTGTATGCCCTCCTGCTATTTAATAATCATTATTCAATTGAAAATAATCACTCGATTCCTTCCTTCATGCTTTGCCGCATATAACGCTTTATCCGCTTTATCAATTAATACCTCTAATTGATCTTGTTTACCCAGTAATGCGGCTCCAATACTAACGGTCAAATAAATAGGTTTATCCTTTGAAATAAAAGGGGTTTCAGCAACTGAAATTCTAATTCGATTCGCGACTTCAATGGCCTTATCAAGGTTAGTATTCGGTAAAGCGATGGCAAATTCTTCTCCGCCAAGTCTTCCAAAAATGTCAGAATCTCTGATCTCTAGCAGGCATAGTTGAACAAAGTGCGTCAATGCTTTATCACCTACACTATGTCCGTGCTGGTCATTGACAGCCTTAAAGTGATCAATATCAAGAACTAAAATAGTAAATTGCCTATCCTCTAGATGTTGATATATTTTCAGTTCTCTGGCGCCTACCTCCATGAAATAACGGCGATTATTCACTTCGGTGAGGGAGTCTGTAGTGGCTTCTATGAATAACTTTTCTTCATATTCTTCTCTACTCGTCTGTTCTTTGTTTAGAATGATCTTCATTACGGCCGTAATGATGAAAGAAAATAAGATAGTTATAATTATAATTGCTGGAATAATATCCCGACTAAGAGCACGAGGGTTCCATGATAAATAGCCAATGGTATCGCCTAATGGAGACTTTATGGCTATGAAGTTTTTCATATTTTCAGGGCTTGGGGTTACCCTAAGACCAAATAATTGATAACGGCTCTCTAATTTACTCAGATAGTCAGGATCAACCCGTTTTCCCACAGCTAAAAAGGTTCCTTTTCTCGGAGTGATTAACTCTTCATCAATAAAAGGCCCCCCCATAATATGATAAATATCTGAGCCCAATAGAAAAAAACCGTTAACCAATCGGCTCTCAGTTTCGAGTTTGTCAGATAGCGTCATTAAATTAAAAAGAGGCTTCTGTATCTCAGTAAAACGTAGAGCCTGAGAGTCAGTACTTTTTACCAAATAAGCTTCTTGCTCTCCTTCAATAATACCAACACTAAAGTCAAAATCACCTTTATTCATCAAGTAATACCCTGAATTTCCTTCAACCCAGTCAGTATCATGCTCGATCGCTACTTTGATGTAAGCGTCATCCCAATAAGTATACTCTTCAAGAATATCTTGCCCATGCTTAGTTTCAAGATTTCGTGCCAAACTGATCCGCTGGGCTAACTCATCAGCAGCGATTCTATCTAATGAGTTCAAAAAAAACAGAAGGCAACCAGCCACAGCAATTACCATGGCAATCAAGAGCCAAGTTACTACGTATGTTAATGACTTTGCAGGAACAAAGGTCCGCGTTGTTAGTTTTTTCATATCACCAGAAGATTATCTTATAGTAATGTATCAGAGAAGATCTTGTACAATATTAGCATAGACGAATATTGACTTATTGATACATCTATAGATGAAGTGGTGAATTTAGATTGATTTTATCTGGCACCCATTAATCACAAATTGGGTCAAAAAGTTTGATGCTTCAATAAAGTCATTATCATCAAGTTTGGGTTTGTCCATCACGTTACAGATCTGCCAACTAAAATCCGCATAGGTTTGAGTGGCCGCCCAGATGGTAAACATCAAGTGTTGCGGGGATAACTTGGCCATCAACCCCTGCTCACTCCAGCTTTCAAACTTACTGACCATCATTTTTGACTGTACCAGCAGTTCATCTGCAATATCTGTGGGTAGCGATTTTGCTCCTGACATCACTTCGTTGGCAAACACTTTGGAGGCATCAGGGTGATCGCGAGAGATGCGCAGTTTGGTTTTAATGTATTCAGTGAGTGCTTCAGCTGGGTCATCTAACAGCTCAATCGGCTTAGAGGCCTCTAATAAAGGTTGAACAACGGTATTTAGTACCGCTCGGTATAGGTTGTCTTTGGTACTAAAATAGTAGTAAACGTTCGGCTTAGGAATATCAGCTTGTTTGGCAATATCGGCCATCTTAGTGGCAGCGTAGCCTTGCTCGGCAAACAAGTGGCAGGCAACGTCAATAATTAGCTCTTGATTCTTCTGTCTGATCCGTGACATTTTTCCTGCCTGTTTCACTGTTTAATTCAATTTCTTACTGTAATAGATATCAGCACTTGGTTAAAGAAATTCTCACGATCAATTATGTTAAATCAAACATCTACCCTTTTATTTCTAGACTTTTATATTGGCGGATTTTACTCTGTAGACAGTTAATCTTTTCTTGGTCTTGTTATGCAGTCATCTATTGATATCTCTTGGTTTGAACTTGGCCTTTTCATGACCGTTCTGATCATCCCTTTTTTTATCAATCATCATTTCCAACTTGAGCTTGGTAAAAAGATATCCACCTCGGTGGTGAGAATGACGGCTCAACTGGCGTTAGTGGGCCTTTATCTGCAATTCCTGTTTGATCTTAACAGTGCACTCCTTAATATTATTTGGCTTGCTGTGATGTTATGTGTGGGGGCAAGTGCCATTATTGATAACTCAGGCCTACCTAAAAAAACACTCTATCTTCCCGTTTTTATTGGCCTGTTATTCGGTTTAGTTCCAATGCTTAGCATACTGCTTCTCGTTTTACTTAAACCAACGCCTCTCTACAGCGGCCAATATTTAATCCCCCTTGCTGGTATGTTATTAGGCAACAGCTTGAGTGGCAATATTATTGCACTTCAACGGCTGTTCACTGCGTTTAACGAGAAAAAACACGAGTATGAAGGTGCATTAGCCTTAGGGGCTAAGCCACCTTTTGCCGCGTCCCCATTTGTGCGCAGTGCACTGCAGCAATCTTTCGCCCCTATTATCGCCTCAATGGCCACCACGGGATTGGTCACTTTGCCAGGCATGATGACAGGACAGATCCTTGGTGGGGTTGACCCTATGGTTGCGATCAAATATCAATTGATCATTCTGGTGGCTATTTTTGTAATGTTGAGTGTCTCCGTTACTACTACTTTAATCCTTGCAATCCATACCACCATTACCCCCTCTGGTTTGGTCCGAGCCTCTCTTAAAAAACAGCCCAACTGATTAAAAAATAATCAATTGTGAGAGTTCGCGCAATTAATTATTCAAACAAAGTGAACGAAACTTGACTATGCTTATTTTATGACCAATTACTTAACATATCGTTAACAAAAGGGGTTTTAAAATGGTATTGAATCACATCATGGGATTGTATGTTCACCCTAGACAAGAGTGGAAAGAGATTGGGCAGCACAAAGAGTCTCTAGCTAGCAGTTTAACCCATCTGCTTTTTATTGCGTTAATCCCTGCGGTATGCGCCTACATAGCAAACGTCTATATGGGTTGGGATCTTGGAATATCTAAAACACTGCTTCTTACTCCAAAAAGTGCATTAATGATGTCTTTTGGACTTTATGCAGGATTGATTGGTGGGGTCTTTGCCCTAGCCTATATCGCTTATTGGATGGCAAAAACCTTCGACACCGCACCAAGCTACTCTATTGCACTTGAATTGGTGGTATACACTGCGACTCCGATGTTCATGGTTGGTTTAGCGGCGCTCTTCCCTACACTGTGGTTCATGATGGTTGCTGGATTATGTGGTATCGCTTACTCCGTTTATCTGCTCTATTCTGGTCTGCCGATTATGATGAACATCCCTGAAGACAAAGGTTTTATGTATTCAAGCTCTGTGGTCACTGCCGGGTTAGTACTGTTAGTCAGCTTAATGGCAGCCAGCATTATTTTATGGAGCCATGGTTTTGGTCCCGTGATTCAATAACTAACCTTAGTATCAATAAAACAGCGGCTTAGGTCGCTGTTTTTGTCTGCATTGTAAATTATGTATTCATTTAGTAAAGTTTTACTGATTTTTATGCAGCCAAGTCACATTTGCTCATAGAATCAATTTATTGTTCTTTGAATGTCTACCACACTCTCTGCGATTCCTTTTCCAGAGACCTTAATTATGAACTTACGTAAATCACTCTGTGCTATGTCTATTGCTACTGCTGTTACTCTATCTGGATGCTCAATGACCAACGACAATGAGCACCATGTATCAGAATTCAAAAACGTCATTAATCGCACTGGCTCCCCTCAATATATGCGAGATTACGACGCTTACAACCATCAGAGATTCAACCCGATGTTTGATAACGGTTCATGGCATGGTCACCTACTGCCCGAGGTTGAGAGTAATATGGGCGGTTTTCCTGGTCCGGCTCTATTAACCGAAGAGTACATTAACTTCATGGCTACCGATTTTGACCGCTTATCGGTATATAAAGAGGGCCAGAAAGTCGCATTCCAGATGAAAGCCTACAGCATTCCAGGAGCGTTAATACAAGAGCTAACCTCTAAAGGGAGTGACGTAAAAGTCCGTCTCACGCTACGCTTTGTCACTAATCGTACTTCTCTGCTAGAAACGGATATTGAATCTGACAGTAAGCTAACGCTTGTGTGGGACGGCGAGCTGATTGAAAATAACTACGCCAAAGAGGGCGTACCCAAGTCGGATCTAACGGTCAGCCAAGCCTACCCAGACTACCAACGTAAGATTCACCCAACCTCTGATGGCTTAACGGTTAGCTTTGGCAAAGTGCGATCTACGTGGTCACTGCTCACCTCTGGTCAATCTGAATATCAAGTCCATAAATCTATCAAAAGTGATACTAAAGTCGATGGGCTAACCTTCCGTTCTGAAGCGACCGTATCAGGTGATACCACTATCTACACCACCTACTCACACTTGTTGACCACCACTGAGAAGCAGCAAGAGAAAACGTTGATTAAGGATATCTTACGCTCTCCTGAGGATTACCTTGAACAGTCAGAGCAGCGCTGGAAAAACTACCTAGATATGGGGTTAAGCAACCCTAACGCCAGTGTTCAACAGACTCGTGTAGCCGTGAAAGCAATAGAGACTCTCAATGCTAATTGGCGAGGCGCGGCGGGTGCAATGACATTCGACTCTGTAACGCCGTCAGTAACAGCCCGTTGGTTCTCAGGCAATCAAACTTGGCCATGGGATACATGGAAACAAGCGTACGCGATGGCCCACTTTAACCCGAGTGTTGCCAAAGATAATATTCGTGCCATGTTCGCTTACCAGATTGAAGCTAGTGACGCAGTTCGCCCACAAGATGTCGGGTATATTCCCGATCTCTTGGCCTACAACAAAAGCCCAGAACGTAACGGTGACGGTGGCAACTGGAATGAGCGAAATACCAAACCGAGTCTGGCTGCTTGGTCAGTGATGGAGATATATAACACGACCCAAGACAAAACTTGGTTAGAGGAGATGTACCCGAAACTCAAAGCGTATCACTTCTGGTGGTTAAACAACCGCGATCACAATAAGAATGGCATTGCTGAATATGGTGCTACCGTGGACAAAGCTCACAATACGCCAGAAGGAGAGATGTTGTTCACCGCCACTATTAACGGGGAGGAGCGTGAGATGCATGGCATTAGCAAATATAATGCTCTGCTCGATTCCGGTGAGTATGACAATATTGAGATACCAGCCCAAACAGCCGCCTCTTGGGAGTCCGGTCGAGATGACGCTGCTGTGTTTGGTTTTATCAGTGAAGAGCAACTTGTCCGTTACATTGAAAACGGCGGCTCACGTAAGGATTGGGAAGTGAAGTTCGCCGAAAACCGGGATAAAAACGGAAACCTGCTCGGTTACTCCCTGTTGCAAGAGTCCGTCGACCAAGCCAGTTATATGTACAGTGATAACAAATATCTCGCCCAGATGGCCGACCTTTTAGGTCATGAAGCCGATGCCATTGAGTTCCGCGAAAAATCGGAGAAGCTCGCCGCCTACATCAATCAATGCATGTTTGATCAAACATCCGGTTACTTTTATGACATTCGTATCGAAGATAAACCACTAGCAAATGGCTGTGCCGGAAAACCTATTGTTGAGCGCGGTCGAGGACCTGAAGGCTGGTCTCCCCTGTTCAATGGCGCTGCAACCCAAAAAAATGCTGATGATGTGGTGGCAGTGATGCTCGATGAAAAAGAGTTCAACACTTTGGTACCACTGGGTACCGCATCACAAACCAACCCAGCTTACGGGCCTGATATCTATTGGCGCGGACGAGTGTGGGTTGATCAGTTCTACTTTGGCGTAAGAGGCATGGAACAATATGGTTATCGCACGGAAGCCGTACAATTAGTGGATAAATTCTTTGCTAACGCCGATGGCTTAGTTGCAGATGGTCCAATTCGTGAGAACTACAACCCGGAAACGGGTGCTCAGCAAGGAGCCCCTAATTTTTCTTGGAGTGCCGCTCACCTCTATATGCTATACAACGAATTCGTGACTGGTAAAGAGTAACCTAGAATAATGTCATCATGAAAAAAGGGGATCACCGAACGGGTGCTCCCCTTTTTGATGTTCTATTTTTTCGTCGCTAATGGGTTCTTATTCACTAGACCAAAAGGCATCGCAGAAAACATCGCCGGTTGTTTTTGAATCGTTGGCACCGCTTGAGGCTTATGCCAATTTAACAGCATCACTGCCAACACATTTCGATGCTCGCCATCGTCTAGATCCACACTGCCATTTACGGAAGGTACCATCATATGCTCCCGATCGATTGATGCTTGAATGTGCTGTTTGGTCCGGGTGACGATAGGATCATCATACTCTCCAGCTAATAGGAAATTGATGCCAATTTCAGCAATCACATCCTCTTTAGAGCGGCGCATAATTGAGTCCATATTGTTGCGATAGTAGTCAAATATCCACTGATATTCCGCTTGTTTAATCTCATGCTGATAGTAACCACTGGCTGCAATAATAATGTGGGTTAATCCATACAACTTATTCATATACTGCTGATCAGTTAACGTATCATCTTTACCATCTGGGTAAGTTTTTCGAAACGCTTCAATAAATTCCTCAGTCACATCTTGCTCACCCAGCTGCTTCAACCAGTAGACTTGATTTGCCAACTGGGCTGCCCAAGCTTCAATCATTTCAGGGTCGGTAGCATACTTGGAAAAATCATAACGTCTTATTATTGCTCTGAGTTTGTCGTCCTCTCTGTGCTTTAGACCATACTCGTCGGCTCTGGCCATCGACCCCAGAAGATCAATGCCAAGAAATAGATATTCAGGCTGTTCAACTGTCGCTTCATAACGTAGCTGTCGTCTTACCGCATCACTATTTTCATAGCCCTCAATTCTCTTCTCAGAGTATGCCTTGATCGCTTCGGGTTCATACAACTCAGTAGTGATTTCGTTCAGTCGGCTCGCCACTCGAGCAAGATCAGACCATACCGCGCCTTTGTATTTTAGCTCTTGCGTCTGCCTATACATACGAAGACCATAGTGTCCCCGTTTAAAGGCTGAGAAGGTATAAAGTTGAGGCTCATATGTCTGCTTTATTTCATCAGCATCCCTTTCAAAACTTAATACCTGATGATTAATTTCGAGTTGTTTAACCACTGAATGCGACGATTCTGCTTGGGCACAGGTAAATGGCAACAAAACAAAACAACAAACTAAACAAATATTAGATAAATGAGACATAAATTTCCGTTATTATTGGATTTAGAAAATATCGACATGATAGGCTATAGCAAAATCAAATGTGCCAATGTCAACGTTGTGTGATTTTTTAGCACTAGCAGTATCTAACAGCACCAAACAATTCTCTAAACGACTAAGGATAGACGATGACCATAGCAAAACAGTATCTCAATACCTTAAACAGTGACTATCTATCGGTTCACTTAAACAAAGAGAACTTCTTCTGGGACACCTACATGGGCATGAGTGATGACCATGCGGGCTCTGCCGCTGCGGAAACTCAGTGGGTCTCTTTTCTGAGTAATGCAGATCGCATCAAAGAGATAAAAGTGCAGATTGAACTTGCTGAGCAGCAACCCGATTCTGATGAGAAAAAAAATACCATTACAGGTTTAACAGGTTGGTTAGCGACGTTTAATGCACACGCGATTGAGTCAAAAGAGGCACAGGAATTAAAAGCAGAACTGATCAAATTTGAAGCCTCGCTTTTCGCTAAAAAACAGAAACACAGCATGATGTTTGTCAATGAAGATGGCGAGACGGTTGAAGGCTCACTGCCTGTTTTATCCTCTACAATCCGTACTAATGACAAAGAAGAAGTGAGAGCTAGCGCGCACAAAGCCCTACTGGATCTGGAGCAGTGGTTACTAGGAAATGGGTATATCGAACTGGTTAAGCTGCGTAACAAATTTGCTAAAGCACTGGGTTACGATAACTTTTTTGACTATTCCATTGTTAAAACTGAACAGATGACCACCGCTCAACTGTTCTCTATCTTGGATGATTTTGAAGAGCGAACGCGTGATAGTCACCAAGCGAGTTTAGATGGATTAGTGGCAGAGAAAGGCGTCCAATCTGTTAACGCGCATAACTTTGTCTTCTCATTCGCAGGCGACGTCATGCGTAACCTTGACCCATACGTTCCTTTTTCGAAGTCACTACGTCGCTGGGTTGAGTCTTTTTCTCGTTTGAATATTCACTATTCAGGGGCAGAGTTAACCCTTGATTTACTTGACCGTAAAGGCAAATATCAAAATGGTTTCTGTCACGGCCCTATTCCTGCTTTTTATAACGATAGAGAGTGGATTGCCAGTAAGGTCAATTTCACCAGTAATGCCAAACCAGACCAAGTCGGCAGTGGCTTTGATGGTATGAATACTCTATTCCATGAAGGGGGTCACGCCGCTCACTTTGCCAATGTAAAAATGAACGCGCCCTGTTTCTCACAAGAGTTTGCGCCAACCTCAATGGCTTACGCAGAGACTCAGTCGATGTTCTGTGACAGCTTATTGAATGATGCGGATTGGTTAAAGAGTTACGCAAAAGATGACGAAGGAAATGCCGTTCCTGACGATATTATTAAAGCGATGGTCGATAACAAACAGCCGTTTAAAGCCTATGAAGAGAGAAGTATTCTTGTTGTTCCCTATTTTGAGCGCGCGGTCTACGCATTAAGTGATGAAGAACTTACTGCAGAAAACTTAACTCAGCTTGCTCGTGATATGGAGAAGAAAATCCTCGGTTTAGACGCCAGCCCACGACCACTAATGGCAATTCCTCATCTACTGTCAGATGAAGCGGCTTGTTCTTATCAAGGTTATCTTCTTGCGCATATGGCGGTTTATCAAACTCGAGCCTATTTTATGGAGAAGTTCGGTTATTTGACGGATAACCCTGAGATTGGCCCATTGCTTGAAAAGCACTACTGGAATGGTGGTAATAGCGTCAACCACAATGGCACCATTGAGAACCTTACAGGTGAAGGGTTTAATGCAAAATACCTTGCCGATTCATGTAACTTAACCGTTGATGAAGCGTGGGCAGCGCAACAAGCTAAAATCTCATCATTGGCCAACCGAACCCAAGCGGACCTAGTGAGCTTAAATGCGAAGATTCGAGTGGTTGATGGCAGTAAAGAGCTTGCCAACAACGATCAATCGGATGCCGATATGTGCAGCCAATTCGAAGCGTATATTGTCTCTACCTATGGACGATAATCGTCGAGATTAAAATGAAGCGTGGGAAGTCGGTTACTTCTCACGCTCTTTTGCGATCTCTTCTTTGAGATAACGAATAAATAGTTGAGTTCGAGTGTGTTCATTATCTAATTTAGGATAATAGGCGTGCACCATTGTCTCATCACCACTTAATCCTTTCAAAATATGGTTTAACTCTCCACTCTCAATCTCTTCACGAATCATACTTCGACCAGTCAGTAGAATCCCCATGCCACGTTTTGCACTGTGAAACAGAGCTTCAGGATTGGTAGTGGCAAAGTTCCCATTCATCGTAATATGTTGCCCATTTGATAGTGTGACTTCTCGCCGGCTGTACTCGCCCCAAACCAATACGTTGTGACCATCCAGTTCTTCTACACTTTGTGGCACACCATATTTTTTAACGTATTTCGGTGAGACAAAAAACTCCGCTTTGTGTTTAAACAACGGCGTTGCTTTAAAGCTTAACGAATTTAAACGGTCCAATTCTCGACTGATGAAAATATCCAGACTCAGCTCAGGAAGCTGACCGGGAATGGTGGTAATTAGTTGAATTTTAATATTGGGATAGAGCGCCAAAAAACCATCAAAATATCGTACTAATAGCTTAGAACCTACTGCGATGGTTGCTCCAATTTTTAACACTCCAGTCGGGCTTTGATTGACTGAGCGCGTCTCATCAACCAAGGATTGCCAATCATCCAACTGCTGCTTTGCTCGCTGATAAAAGTGCAATCCCGCCTCCGTTTGTGACAACGAACGCGTGGTACGTTTTAGCAATTGAACCCCAAGTCTCCCCTCAAGCCAGTGCAGACGCTTACTTAAGGCAGAACTGCTGGTATTCATCTGTCGGGCTGCGGCACTAAAGCTGCCTTCATCCACCACTTTTACATAACTCTGCACGCAGTCTAACCAGTCCATCGCCCTCTCCGATTAAGTCCCGTAAGGACTTAATTATTTTCCTATGTGGTTTATTATCATTATTTAGTCTTGAATGTAGACTAATTGAATGCAAATAAATTCTCAAGAACGTTTTAATCGCACCCCACTACTGCTTGCCATGATGATACTGGCAACGGGACAAGTTGGTGTGAGTGTCTATCTCCCAGCACTTCCTGCTATAAGCCGGGATTTGATGGTGGGTCAAGATCAAGTGCAGCTGTTAGTTACTCTGTTTCTGGTCGGATTTGGACTGTCTCAACTGTTTTATGGCCCAGCTTCGGATGCGATGGGGCGACGACCTATTTTTATCCTTGGGCAAGGTATCTATCTACTTGGTACGGTGATCTGCGTGCTGATGGTAGACAGTTTCACCGCGTTAGCACTGGGTCGATTATTACAAGGATTAGGAGCCGGAAGTGCCTCTGTGTTAGGGAGAAGTGTACTCCGGGACAGTTACAATGGCTTCACTCTGACCAAAGCCCTCTCCTATATGTCTATTATGGCTTCCATTCTGCCTATTTTAGGGCCTGTTATAGGGGGATGGATCGCTTGGCATTTAAGCTGGCAGTGGATTTTTGGTTTTGTATTGATCTACATTAGTGCCATCTTCACGTTGGGATTAGCCATATTGCCAGAAACACTTCCCTATAAGCCTCAGCCGTTCAAAGTGATGTCAGTGCTAAGCACCTACTCTCGCCTAATTCGAAATCGACAGATCATTACCAGTGCGAGTTATAACTGGCTATCCTACCTCTCTACGGTAGTGTCGATCTCACTCATGCCTTTCTTACTGCAAGATGGACTAGGATTAACCACTGCCGAATATGGTGAGGTTATGATTATACCTTCCGCTGGGTTATTAGTTGGCAGCGTGATGTTGAATCGATTGAATCAACGCTTCTCTTCCGCTCAGATGCTCTCTGGGGCATTCACCCTATCAGCGGTTGCTGGATTGATTTTAATCACTACACCAACATCGCTCTTCTCTCTGATTGGGGCGTTCACCCTTTTAACCGTCAGCCAAGGGATCTCGTTTCCTCTGTCTGTCACTTTACTGCTCTCTCCACACACTAAGAACGTCGGAGCTATCTCTGCACTGTCGGGCTCAATTCAAATGTGTTTTGCTGGGTTATTAGGTGGATTCTTAGTACAAGAGTTTATTACCCATCAACTGAGCTTAGGTCTATTTTATGTTCTTTCTGCCTTCTGTATGGCGTTGATATTGATGTTTAACCACAAACATCAGAGCTTCAACCAAGCTGTCACCAGTCAGTAAGCATAAAAAAGGCGACATCTCTGTCGCCTTTCTATTTCACAATAACTGTATACACACTCTGGGTTAACGCTCTTTCGAGTAAGGTTGCCCTACCGCTTTTGGTGCGACCGCTTTACCAATAAATCCAGCAAGCAGTACCACGGTTAAAACGTATGGCAATGCAGAGAAAACCTGCGTGGGTAGAATACCGACAAACGGTACTTCAACACCTTGCATTCTGGTCTCAAGTGCCGTTAAGAAACCGAACAGTAGACACGCTAAAAAGGCATTCCTTGGCTTCCATTTACCAAAAATAACGGCGGCTAACGCGATGTAACCCTGCCCTGCTGTCATCTCTTTACCAAAGGCTGCGTTTTGCGCCGTAGACAAATACGCCCCAGCGAAACCACATAAAATACCAGCAACGATGACCGCGCGATAACGAAGCCACACAACGGAGATACCTGCACTATCAACGGCATTAGGCTCTTCACCGACCGCTCTCACACGTAAACCGAAACGCGTTCTGAACAATACCCACCAACTTAAACCTACGGCAATAAAGGCGAGATAAACAAGAATATTATGTCCTGATATCAGCTCTTTATAGATAGTACCAATAACTGGCACGTTTTCACCTAGCCACTGTGCACCCGGCAAATCAATCGGTAAAAAGCGTTGTTCAGGGCCCAAGCTTGGTGTCTGTCCGCCTCGAGAGAACCACGCATGTCCAAGTGTGATGGTCATACCGGAAGCGAAGAAGTTAATCGCCAACCCCGAGATGATGTGATCACCACGTTGAGTGATACAGGCAAAACCGTGGACTAGCGCAAGCATTACCGACGCCAATACCGCAGCAAACAAGCCTAACCAAGGGTTACCTAATGCATAGGAAACACTGGCAGCGGTAAAGGCGGCAAACAACATTTTGCCTTCAAGCCCGATATCAACAACCCCTGAACGCTCAGAAAATATCCCAGCCATTGCTGCAAAAATCAGCGGAATAGAGAGACGAATTGTCGAATCAAATGTGGAGATAAACCAACTAAAAATATCCATTTCTATGCCTCCACAGCTTTATTGTTACGGGTAAATAGTCGCTCTACGGGATTTCGGATCAATCTATCCATTGCCCCAGTAAAGAAGATCACTAAACCTTGAATAATCAAGATCAATTCAGGGTTAAGGGATGGCATCTCAAACTGCATTTCAGTACCGCCTTGATACAGAGCACCAAATAGTAGCGCTGACAATATAATGCCAACCGGGTGATTTCTTCCCATTAATGCCACTGCGATACCAATAAACCCAAAGCCACCGGTAAAGTTAATGATCAAACGGTTATGGGCACCAAAAACTTCATTAACCGCCATCATTCCTGCTAGCGCCCCTGAAATCGTCATCGCAATGATAATAATTCTTTTGGCATTAATCCCGGCATACTCAGCAGCCGTCGCGTTTTGTCCTACCACTCGGATCGAATAACCTAAACGAGTACGAAACAGCAGCAACCACACCAACCAGGCCACAACCAGAGCAACTAGGATTGAAGGATTAAGGAGGGAGAATGGGATCTCTATACCAAAGCTAGCAGCTAATTCGTGCAACTTCGGGAATACCGCTTCAGGGTTAAAGTATCGAGAATCGGTTGAGTTACCACCATACTTAGCAATATGTTCAACCAGAGCGTACCCCATCACAGAGAAAGCGATAAAGTTAAACATGATGGTTGTTACTACAATATGCGACCCACGCTTTGCCTGTAGATAACCTGGAATGGCTCCCCACAATGCACCAAATGCGGCGGCCACAATAATGGCTAATGGTGCCATCAACCAAACTGACAATACATCATCAAGCAGTAGCATCAGAATACCAACACCTAAGCCTGCAATATACGCTTGACCTTCACCACCGATATTGAACAGCCCGGCATGGAAAGCCACTGACACGGCAAGTCCAGTGAAAATAAAGTTAGTGGCAAAGTAGAAGGTATTATTTAATCCACCGTATTCAAGGTTAGTTGCCCCTTTGATCATGACGGAGAAGGCTTCTGCCGGGCTTTCACCAACCAACAATACCACTAGGCTTGATATGGCTAATGCGGTAAACAATTGTAAAAAAGGGACCAGCGCAATACTTACCCATTTTGGCGTTTCTTTCATATCTCTTCCCCTTCCTTAGAGATCACTGGTTGAGTTGGAACGGTATCGGATGCGTTAGCCATTAATAGACCTAATCCTTTCTCATCCGTTTCACCCGCATTCACTTCTCCTGAAATCTCCCCATCAACCAACACGATGATGCGGTCTGACAATGACATGATTTCATCCAGCTCTGTCGAGACGAGTAGCACGGCGGCCCCTGCATCTCTCGCGGCAATAATATTGCGATGAATAAACTCAATGGCACCAATATCGACCCCACGTGTCGGTTGGCCAACGAGCATAATATCGGGATGACGAAGCATCTCTCGAGCCACGATCAATTTTTGTTGATTACCTCCCGAGAAGTTGGCGGTTTTCATGTCTGGATGGGCAGGTCTAACATCGTATTGCTCCATCATATCGAGAGTGGCATTATTAACGGCCGTTAAATCAAACAGGCGTTCGCCATAGGCTATATCATCGTGAAACCCTAAAATAGCGTTCTCTGACGCCGGCATAGTCTTAACAATACCCTGTTTAATTCGATCTTCTGGGATATGTCCAATACCAATATGACGCATCACACCTGCATCTCTGGCGGTTTTTGCACTAAATGCTTGCTGATGCCCAGGGGTATGAATAACAAATTCCCCTTCTTGAGGTATCAAGGTCCCCGCTAACACTTGCAGCAGTTCAGATTGGCCATTGCCAGAAACACCTGCCACACCTAATATCTCGCCCGCTTTCAACTCGAAATTAATGTTTTTTAGACGCTTCACACCTCGAGAGTCAAAATAGCTTACATCTTCAACTTTTAGACGAGAGTCTGTGGGTTGAGCGGGACCTTTATCCACATTCAATAACACCTTACGTCCAACCATCAACTCAGCCAGTTCTTGCGGATTGGTTTCAGATGTTTTGCGCTCAGCGACCATTTCACCTTGTCGCATCACTGATACGCTATCAGTGATTGCCATGATCTCTTTTAATTTGTGGGTAATCAAAATGATAGTTACCCCTTGAGATTTTAACGTATTCAAAATATCGAACAGCTGTTCCGCCTCTTGCGGAGTTAATACACCAGTAGGCTCATCAAGGATTAAGATACGAGCACCACGGTAGAGCGCCTTTAAAATTTCAACGCGTTGTTGTAATCCAACCGGCATGTCTGATATCAAAGTGTGAGAATTTACATGCAGGCCATATTTATCTTCTATCTCTTTTAGTGCTTTCTCTGCGCTATGCATAGACTGATTCAAAAGGGCATTACCCTCTGCACCCAGCATTACATTCTCTAAAACGGTAAAGGTTTCAACCAGCATAAAGTGCTGATGGACCATGCCAATACCTAAGTCGATGGCGTGTTGAGAGTTTTGAATTTTAACCCCCTCTCCATCAACAATGATCTCACCAGAATCTGCTTGATAAAAACCATATAAGATCGACATTAAAGTGGATTTCCCGGCGCCATTTTCACCAACAATGCCGTGAATGGTGCCCGACTCTATACAGAGATCGATCTCTTTATTTGCCCACACAGGGCCAAATCGTTTGTTAACTTTTTGAAGTTGGATGGCAGGACTAGTCATAATCAAAATACTCTTGAAAAGATTGGCCTGAATATCGTTTGATAATCAGGCCACTGTTTCTCTATACACAATGTTGCAAGTGCTACATTGATACTACTTTTCTAACTAAAGTGTTTATTAATAAACACAAGAACTGGTTGAGAAGTAGTCATGTACTTTAATTTTTCCATCAATAATATCTTTACGTAGTGCTTCCACTTTCTGTTCCATCTCGGCAGAAACAAGATCGCGGTTATATTCATCCATCGCCCAAGCAACACCTTGCTCTTTAAGACCTAGCGCTTGAAGACCTGGGGTGAATTTACCCTCTTTACCATCCATGAAAGCTTCTTTAACCGCGACATCAACACGCTTAACCATAGACGTCAACATAACACCTGGGTGGATGTAGTTTTGGTTTGAATCAACACCGATTGCAAATTTTTTGCTATCAACTGCGGCTTGGTAAACCCCAGAGCCTGTACCACCAGCGGCGGCGAATACAACGTCTGCGCCTTTATCAAACTGTGATTTAGCCAGCTCAGCACCTTTGGTTGGGTTATTCCAAGCCGATGGCGTTGAACCTGTCATATTCTGAATTACTGTCGTATCTTTACTGATGTATTTTGCACCTTGCTCATAACCACAAGCAAACTTACGAATCAGAGGGATGTCCATACCACCAACAAAGCTAACCGTTTTAGTTTCACTCTTTAGTGCTGCTAATGCACCCACTAAGAATGAGCCTTCGTGTTCTTTAAATACCACTGAGCTGACGTTAGGCAGATCAACCACGGCATCAATCAATACAAAGTTAACTTTAGGGAACTGTTTTGCAATTTTTTCAACAATAGGTGCTTGCTGAAAACCAACCGCAATAATTGGGCTGTATCCACGTTGAGCCATACGAAGCATTGCTTGTTCTCTTTGTGCTTCATTGGTGATCTCAAACTCTGCGTATTTTATTCCTGTTTCCGCTTTAAATGCTTCCGCGCCGGTATACGCTGCTTGGTTGAAAGATTTATCAAATTTGCCGCCCATATCAAATATAACTGACGGCTTGTAAGCTGCAGCTGCAGCTGTTGACATCATTCCAATTGCAACACCAATCGCTAGTGAATTGAATAGCTTCATTTGTTCCCTCTTCATAATTTTAATGTCCGTTGATGTACAAAAATAGCACTGTTTGATAGGTAGGACATGTCTTATTGACCACTGTTATTTCTAAACTTGATCCAGCTCTTGCTATTAACAAAATTTCACTCAGTTACAGTGATCTAGACATAAAAAAAGCCTCGAATAATTCGAGGCTTTTTTATCAAAAATCGGGTCGATTAATGTGTTTTTCTTCGGCGTGATAAACCCAGTCCAATCAAGCCAAATCCTAGTAACGCTAATGACGCTGGTTCAGGAACATCAATCGCAATATTACTCACACCTAACGTAGAGTTCATAATGGTATCACTTACATCCAATACACCAATCGTTAGTACATAGGTACCTGAGGTGTCCACTAACCATGAATACGTATCCTGCGTACCATCAGCAGTAAATGTATCTGCTAACAACTCGGGACTCTCACTTCCTAACAGCGAAAAACTAACGAAAGAAAAATCATTGAATGTACCTTGATTGTTACCTTCTGCACTGTTCCAAATCCAATCAAAACTAAGCGTATCACTGTCAAACAGATCAAAAGTGGCAGTAATTGCAGCCCCTTCTGTGGCATTTCCCGTCGATATACCGTCGAGACTTCCTGCAGCTAAACTACCAAAGAGTTCAATAGTGCTGTCATTTACTGCGCTACTACCATTTGAAATGGTGTAGGTTGAGCCCGTATTAGTCACGCTACCTGTTGTTATTATTGTCGCATTCGCCACGCCAACACTTAAGCTCAATAGTAAAAATAAAATCGTTTTCATTTTGCATCCCCTTTTTATAAGGTAAATAGCACCTTAATGATATTTATATAAGCAAGAAGCAAACCAACTATTGATAGTATTGTTTTTGAACACTTTTTTACATTACGGATCACTTGTCTCAATATTAAGTGTAAAAAAAACTGACATTATTATCCGTCTTTTATTGTGACGCTAGGGATCGATTCGTTCTCTCTATCGCTTGTCGATACATCACCCAAGCCATTATTCCAGCAGCTAAATTACCGATCATCGCCCCGATAAATAACCCTTCAATTCCAGCGAATGTGGCGCCCAACCAGAGCATAGGCAAAAAACAAACGAACAGTCTCAAAGAGGAGATAAACAGTGCGCGCATTGGCATTCCTAAGGCGTTACAAATAGAGACCATTAACATACACACCCCTAATGAGCCTAAACTGATTGGCCCCCATACAAGATACATGGCAAGCACTTCACTCACTTGTGCATCACTGCTCATCAGATCAGAGATCACGCCTGAACTAACAAAGAGGATAATGGCAATAGAGAGTTGCAGAACTAATACAAATTTCACGGCAATATTCACTAACGCTTGAATTTTGTCACACTCTTTTGCTCCTAACATACGGCCTATCATTGGCGGCATTGACATGGTTAAGGCTAATACCGTCACAATTGAAAAGAACTCAATACGTGACGCCAGTGCCCAACCAGCAATGGCCGTTGCACCAAATGATGCGATCAATTTCGTCGCAAACATCGACGAGACTGGTGGCAATAGCTGGCTCATCATTGCAGGCGCCATGACACCTGTCAGCTCTTTAACAGACCGCTTCACATCAAGATCATGCCAATCAAAACTCATCCAGTCTCGTTGATACACCTTAGGGTAAACAATGAATAACCCGATAGAGAAAGAGACCACTGTTGCCCAAGCAGCTCCAGGTAAACCAAGATCAAAAGTAAAAATAAAAATAGGATCGAGCACCATGTTCATGATGCTCGTTGCCACCATCATGATTCCCGGCAACATAGTATTACCGTTTGAACGACATAAACTGTAGGCAAAATAGAGCATTGCCCCTGTCCATGCACTCACCAGCCATGAAGGCCAATACCCATCAATGACGGGAAAAACATTTTCAGGGGCGCCTAACAAGGTCAAAATCATCCCTCGACTCAACCAAATAAGCAAACAGGTCAGAATGACCCCCGTAGCCCCCACAGCAATCACTAAACCACCTAACTGTTTAGCACGGGTCAGTTGATTGGCACCGATCACCCGAGAGATCACTGAGGTAGTGGCAATGCCTAATCCAACTTGCAAACCGATGATCACCATCTGAATTGGCATGGTGAATCCTTGCGCTGCCAGAGGTAGGACACCAAGTTGGCCAATAAAAGCACTATCGACCAGCTGGAAACTCATCAAAGATAAGATGCCAAACATCATTGGCCATGTCATTTTGAAAAGTTGAGAAGGGAGTTTTTTATAGTCAGTAGGGAGAGCAGCCACGAGACACCAGTTGAGGTTGTGTAGGGTTTGATACGATCAGTAGTGTACGCTTTTTAATACAAAAATGAAGCTGAGAAACCTTATGCGCTGCTCTATTAAAAGAGCAGCGCTCACCCAAGGCTACTTCTTAGGCTCTGACAATTGAGATAACCTCAATGTAACTTGGCCAAACACTGATTCGGTTGAGTACTCGCTTTCACTGGCGTTAAAACCTGAGTCCACGCCCGTCAATATCTCAATCGCTTCAGTGACATGACTGATTGGCCAGATGGTAAAAGTACCCTTTTTAACTGCTTCAACAATATCTTTACGCAACATCAGGTTGTGTACATTAGATTGAGGAATGATTACGCCTTGATTCGAATGACGTCCTTTAATCATACAGACATCAAAGAAGCCCTCAATTTTCTCGTTCACCCCACCAATAGGTTGCGCCTCACCAAACTGATTCATTGAACCAGTAATCGACACATCCTGTCTAAGGGGAATCTTTGAGTAGGATGAAATAATCGCACACAGCTCTGCCATTGTGGCGCTGTCGCCATCAACGCCTCCATAATTTTGCTCAAACGTGATGTGCGTAGAGAGCGGAATTTTTGCTGTTTGAGCAAACACCGACGCCAAATAAGCAGACAAGATAAACACCCCTTTAGAGTGAATACTGCCTCCTAACTCAACTTTTCTCTCAATATCAAAAATTTCTCCTTCCCCGTAAGCGGTAGTGGCTGAGATACGATTCGGGGCTCCAAATTGAAAATCTGAGGTAGAGATAACCGACAACGCATTAACTTGTCCCACCACTTTCCCTTCCGTTTGAATCAAGGTGGTGCCATTGACAAAGCTCTGCATGACGCTGTCTTTTAAGCGACTCACTCGCAGTTCTTTATGTAATAAAGCGTGTTCAACATGACCCACACGAATCATATTCGACTTAGCCGAACGCGCCGCATAGTTGGACTCTCTCAATAAGTTGGCAATATCGACTGAATGTAGCGACAGCTTGGCTTGGTCACCCGCTTGACGTGAGCTGTACTCAATAATACGTGCGATCGCTTTTCGGTCACAATGCAGCATCTTATTTGACTCAACAATGCTGGAAATAAATCGTGCATATTGATACTCAGAGTCACGGGTACGTTCCATTTCATCTTCAAAATCAGCAGTCACTCTGAACAACTCGCTAAACTCAGCATCATAGTGTTGTAGCAATTGATACGTTTGATAATCACCAAACAGAATGATCTTCACATCCAGTGGGATCGCTTCAGGTTCAAGGGAGATCGCACCAGAAAGGGTCAATTCACGTTCTAGAGAGCTCATATTCAAACTCTGAGAGCGCAATGCTTTCTTCAAACCATCCCACACGTGAGGTCGTTCCAGTACCTTAGCCGCATCCATGAGCAGTACGCCGCCATTGGCTTTGTGCAAACTGCCCGCACGGATCAGAGAGTAGTCAGTAAATACCGTGCCTTTAAAAGTCGCATTTTCTACATAACCGAAAATGGTGTGATAGTTAGGGCTCTCTTCCACCACAATTGGGAACTGTTGTTCCTGTTCCAGACAGCGATTAACCAACACATTGATTTGATATCGACGTGGCATTTTTTTCTCAAGAGAGGCGTACGATAACTCAAGCTGCTCTTCACCCTCTTGAAGAAAAATATCCACATTTTCAATCATGTCATCTTGCATATCAGCAAGGTAACGTTTGACATCTGCATGCTCCGAATACTTCTCTTTTAGCGCTTCAATAAAGTGTGAGATCACATCTAGCGCCGTTTGATCATTCAGCTTTTTGATTTTTTCGGAAAATTTCTCTTCATGAGTGGTTAAGGCCCGCACCATTTTTCTTAATTTTATTTCTAGCCCGTCAATGGCGGTTTCAAACTGCTCTTTCTCTTTGTTACTCAGCTCTGCGAAGGTCTCTTCGGTATGCAGTTCCTCTCCAGCCATCGCAATGAATTGATAATCGCCATCAGTGGTAAGCGCTAAGCTGACACCGTTCTCTTTGGCCTCTTTGGTCAAAGCAGCCAATCCGCTTTCTTGTTTCTTTACCATTTGATTTTTTAAGCTATCAGCACGTGAGAAATAGATCTCATTATCAAACGCCAATGGGAAAGCTTTGACTAATTTAGACATCATTTTTTCAATGTCTTTTTTCAGCCCTGTTCCCATTCCAGCAGGAAGCTTTAATACTTTTGGAACACGATTATCATCGAAGTTAGCAACATAACACCAGTCATACACCCCGTGTCCATTGGGCTCATGTCGATTTAGATACCTTAAGATCATGGTGCGTTTACCAAGGCCGTTCTGACCTATGGCGTAGATGTTATAGCCTTTCTCTTTAATGGACATCGCAAATTCAACCGCATGTTGAGCGCGCTCTTGTCCTACGATTTCATCTATCGGTTCAATGTATTTTGTGGATTTACACTCGGGATGATCGAGTAGAGAAGATCGGTATAGACTGCTACTTGTTAGAGGTTTAGTAGACATAAGGCACCCCTTAATTGAAAAGTACACATCAGTGTATTAGCTATCATTAATTCTATTTTTGTCATATAGCTCACTGCAAAAGTTACAATTTAACTATATGAAATAATTAAAAATAAATCGAACATTATTATCACAGTTTGCGTAATGAACTTAAAAACCCTTGATAAAATCGATTAAAAGTAAACTTTCATGTCCAAGTAACGCTGTCGAATATGCTCAATAAGCAGCTTTATTTTCATCGGCTGCTGGCGGGTAAAGGGGTAAATAGCGTAAACCCCTAATTTTTTGGAGACCTGATTTGGAAAGACGTCCACCAGATCACCATTGAGCAGATCCAAGTAGACCAAACACCTTGGGACATAAATAAACCCGCGCCCGGCCATCGCCGCTTTTCTCAACGCACTGGCATTATCCGTTGCGAAGTTACCTGACACTTTCACCGTGTACTCTTTTCCATTGTCTAAAAAGCCCCAGTCTCTTGAGCCATTGGTTTGATAGGTATAGAGCAAACAGTTGTGCTCCAGCAGATCACTGGGAGAGAAGTTTGACGGTAAACGAGACATTACCGTTTTGGTGGTACAGACCACCCAATGAGAGTCTAAAAAGTGTCGAGAAATAAGCGAAGAATCATCGAGATATCCAGTTCGAATAACCAGATCGTAACCTTCAGCAATCAGATCAACAAAACGATTTTCAAGAGACATATCTACACTCATCCCAGGGTGTAAACTGCAAAATTCAGACACCGCATCAGCCAATAACAGATCTCCTGAAATAGTCGGCACAGACATTTTTATATGCCCAGCAATACTTACGCCATATCCCGAGACCGCGTTAACGGCTTCAGTCGCCGCCGACTTCACATTTCTCGCACCTTGATAAAGCACTTTTCCTGCTTCGGTAAGCGTCAACTTTCGTGTCGTACGATACAAAAGCTGAACCGCAAGATCCTCTTCTAAACGGGCAATTCGTTTACTCACCACAGAGTTTGAAAGGTTATTTCGTTCAGCCACTTTGCTAAACGAACCAAACTCCACCACCTGTGCAAATAAGATCAGATCATCAGTTTTCGTCATATTCATCAACTTTTGGAAACAATCTTTTTCATTATCTTTATTTATCACAGAAAAAGAAAGGGTTATGTTAACGAATCGTTAATTATAAATGTCATAAAAAGAGTTGGTTAGTGACTATTATTAATAGAACACCTAGTTACTCAAGAGAGGTCAGACATGCGTATCTATCCAAGTAAACCCCAAAAAGTCTATCTGTACGCTACCTGCCTGGTCGATATGTTTGATCCCAAAGCCGGGGTCGATGCGATTACGCTGCTTGAGCAGCAGGGTATTGAGGTCATCTTTCAAGAGAAACAGAGCTGTTGTGGTCAACCTGCATATACCTCTGGTTACGATAAAGAAGCGCAAGACATTGCGATATCTCAAATGGCGCTATTCTCTGAACCTTGGCCCATTGTTGTCCTTTCCGGGTCGTGTGGCGGCATGATGCATCATCACTACCCTCGCCTTTTTGCAGAAGCGCCACAGCTCGATAACGTTGAGGTTTTTTGTGAACGAGTCTTCGAGCTTACTGAGTTTTTAGTGAATGTTTGCCGTGTCAACTTGATTGACCAAGGGAGTTCCACCAGCGTCGTTCTCCACACCTCTTGCGCTGCTCGCCGAGAGATGAACGTTCATACCACGTCAATACAGCTACTCAACCAACTTGAGAATGTGATTCTCCGTCAACAGCAATATGAGACTGAATGTTGTGGGTTTGGGGGTACTTTTTCAGTGCGTCATCCAGACATTAGCCAAGCGATGGTAGAAGACAAAACGAAACACCTCTCTAAAACCCACGCCGCCAAGTTGCTCAGCGCAGATTGGGGGTGCTTGTTAAATATAAACGGATCGATGGAGTATCAAGGTACACCCATGCGTGGAAGTCACCTTGCCAGTTTTTTATTAGAAAGAACAACGCCAAATACTGAGGGTAAATAACATGAGCGCTCCCTCCCCAAAGCAGTTTCACAACCAGGCAAAAAATGCGCTAGCGGATCAGCAGCTTCGCGACAATTTTCGTGGCGCGATGGATTACCTAAAAGAGAAACGCAAAAGTGCTTTTGTTGATGCGGATGAAGAGAAAAGCGTTAGAACGGCTGCTGAAGCAATACGTCAACGCTGTTTAAGTAAGTTACCCGAACTGCTTGAACAGCTAGAAGAGCAATGTATTGCTAACGGAATTAAGGTCCACTGGGCCCAAGACGCCATAGAAGCCAATCAATTAATCGCAAACATTGCTAATCGCCATCATGCAACCAACATCATCAAGGGTAAATCGATGGTCAGTGAAGAGGTTGAGCTCAATCATGAAATGGCAAAGCTAGGTATTGATTGTCTAGAGAGTGACATGGGCGAGTACATTGTTCAGTTAGATGGCGACAAACCATCTCATATCATCATGCCGGCAATTCACAAAAACATTCAAGAGGTCAGCGATACATTTGAAGAGAATTTAGAAGACTTTACACCGACTTTAGATGTTGATGAGTTGATTCAAACGGGTCGCAGAAAATTACGCCAAAAATTTTATGATGCTGATATTGGGCTTTCTGGTGTGAACTTTGCCGTAGCTGAAACCGGAACACTTTGTTTGGTCGAAAACGAAGGCAACGGGCGTATGTGCACCACCATACCTAAGGTTCATATTGCGATTACGGGGATTGAAAAAGTGGTGGAGTTTTTATCCGATATCCCCCCGTTATTTAGTGCGTTAACCCGTTCGGCAACCGGACAAGAGATAACCACCTATTTTAATATGATCACCTCACCGCGAAAATCGGGTGAACTTGATGGCCCCGAAGAGGTTCATTTGGTTCTACTCGATAATGGCCGCAGTCAAGCTTATCAAGACGAAGAGCTGCGCAAGACACTGCAGTGCATTCGCTGCGGCGCTTGTATGAACCACTGTCCGGTTTACACTCGCATTGGTGGTCACGCCTACGGTACCGTTTATCCAGGTCCCATCGGCAAAATTATCTCCCCACACTTAATGGGATTAGACGACACTCAAGATCTGATTACCGCCTCGTCGATGTGTGGGGCTTGTGCCGAAGTCTGCCCGGTAAATATCCCCATCTCTGACATGTTACAACGGCTTCGTACAGAGGCAAAAAACCCAGAGCAACCCTATCATCTCCCCTTAAAAGGGCAGAACGTGGCGTCCAGTCGTCTTGAACGTTTTCTCATCTCAACGTTCTCATTCGCCGCGACCCACCCCGCGTTTTATCGCTCTGGTGTTTGGTTCGCCAAAACCTTTCATTTCTTAATGCCAAACAAACTCGGTGCTTGGACTCAATGCCGCACCTCACCACAACTCGCTAAAAAGAGCGTGTCACAACTACTCAAAGAGCGTAAAGGAGCGGGTCATGGAGAAGCATAATTCAAGCAAACAGAGCATTCTCACTCGCCTTAGAAAAGCAGGAGCTCAAGCTCTTCCTACTCACCCTGCGAGCTATTCACAATGGCACAGTGACTGTGAGAACGAACGCGTGGAACGCTTTCAATTAAAACTGACCGCTAACCACGCTGAAGTCATCAATGTAAAGAGTGAGACTATTCAAGCCGCATTAGAGAAGATCTATCAATCACACAACATTCACCGTCTTGCTGTCGGCACCAATGGTGCGTTTCACCAATCCATTATTCAAGCAGGTAAACAGCGAGAAGTTCAGTTGTTTGATACTGAGATAGAGCATGTAAAATCAGAACTGTTTAATGAGGTTGATGCAGGGATAACGCACAGCTTGGCTGGAATTGCAGATACCGGCACCTTAGTGCTATGGCCAAGTGTCAGTGAGCCTCGAACACTCTCTCTGGTCCCTCCAATTCATATTGCGCTTATTAAGCAATCCACCATCGTCAGCAATTTCACTCAATTAATGCAGACCCAGCAATGGCATCGTAACATGCCAACCAACTCACTGCTTATTTCAGGGCCCTCTAAGACGGCTGATATTCAACAAACGCTAGCCTATGGTGCGCATGGACCGAGTAAATTGATCATCGTATTAATTGAAAATAGGTAAGGGATGCTCAACACCGCTACATGGTATAGACAAATGATTCCATGTTGTGAGCCGCTATTTCCCCCTCGTCACACTCCGCGACTTGCTCTAAGAGCGTGGAGTATTGGGATGCAGAGATAGGTTTACTGAAATAGTACCCCTGTAAATAGTCGCAGTTCATCTCTATCAACATCTCGGCTTGCTCTTTTGTTTCAACCCCTTCGGCAACGACTTCAAGGCCTAACACTTTTGCCAGCGCGACAATCATAGCGACAATTTGTGCATCTTTAGAGTCCCTTTTCAACTCAAAAATAAAACTACGATCAATTTTCAATACTGACACAGGAAACCGTTTTAAATACGAGAGTGACGAGTAGCCCGTACCAAAATCATCCAACGCAACACTAAAACCCATCTGCCTAATTTTATTCAGAATGGACTCATGATTACTCACATTACTCATGATTGCACTTTCGGTTATTTCAAATTCAATATTGCGAGGTTGAACGTTGTGTGCCAACAGGGTCTCGCCAATAAAAGTGATTAAGTTATCATCCTCAAACTGAACCGCAGATAGATTAATCGCAATTTGCACATCGTAACCATTGTCCATCCACTCACGAGCTTGCCGGCATGATTCATTTATAATCCAGCAACTCAATGGAATAATTAACCCATTGAATTCCATCTCCTTAATAAATCCATTAGGCGACAGTAACCCTTTCGTAGGGTGATTCCAACGAACCAGAGCCTCCATTTTCAATGGTCTAGATTGATTGACAGCGATTTTCGGCTGGTAGAAGAGTTCGAATTGATTCTCTGTAATCGCGGCTTTTAATTCCTGTTTAAAATGCATAAATAACTCAGCCTGCACTCTCATTTTTGCATTAAAGAATTCCAACCGATTTCCACCATTATGTTTGGCTCGATACATAGCTATATCGGCATTCTTTCCTAATTCAGATGACGTAATTCCATCATCGGGGAAAAGGGTGATTCCGGCACTGGCCGTACAATGGATCGGTTGATTATTGATGAAAACAGGCTCAGTAAGTTCCTCTAATACTTTGTTCACTAATTGTGAGATATCGTTTATCGAATGAATACCATACGTAATGACCGCAAACTCATCCCCCCCCATACGAGCAATCGTATGGGTTAATCGATCAAACAGTTTTAAACGAGAAGCAAGAATCACCAGAACCTGATCACCAACCTCATGGCTTAATGAATCATTCAACTGTTTAAAGTCGTCAATATCGATATAGATAACCGCCATTTTCTCTTCATTTTTTTCCGCCTGAATAAGCGCATTATCCAATCTGTTTTTCATGACGACTCGATTAGGCAAGTCAGTTAACTGATCAAAACATGACAGCCTAATCAGCTTTTGTTCCGTATGTTGTTGTTCCGTTAGGTCAATAAACGCATGGATATAGTGAGTAATCCTTCGCTGTTGATTTCTCAGCACTGAGATGCTCAATTTGATCAAAAAGGGGGCGCCATCTGATTTCAATGCATAAATTTCACCTTCCCAGCTCCCTTCATTTTCAATACGCATTGAAATCTCATCTAACATACTCTCTTGTGCTGGTCCCATGAAACTTTTGATCAAGTTACAACCAATAAGTTTGGCTGTTCTTGTTTTCGTCACGACACCAAAAGCGCGGTTGGCAACCAGTATCTCATTGCGTTCATTGGTGATCACGATCGGTTCTAAAATATGCTCAAAAATCGAATGTTCTCCAATCAATTCTGATCCTAAACTTAGCCTATCACTGACGGACATACTGAGGTATTCTCTTTTTTTACACCGTTTTTCAACAAAGCGAACGACTTCGCTGAACAGTTTTTCCATTAGATGAAATGACATGTAAAGCCTTATTAGATATCTCAGATTGAATGTAATAACAGTTCGGAATAGTGATTTTTTATGATAAGCATCACACAAATAAGGCTAATAGAGCGCTCCAATTTGTCAATTTAGCATCGTTATAAATACGTTAAATACTTCCAACATCAGGCTGAGGTTCATTGTCTAATAGTAAGATTTTCCTCTCTTTTATTGCCCTTTATTTATCTGTATCTCCTTCCCATCCCATCAAGGCTCAACGTTGGATCGGTTGCATAAGGATAATGCCGAATTAAAAGCTTCACCCCCCTGTCACCCAACGGTCATATTGCCTGTTTACTGTCATTCATAGGTCAATGACGGAGGCAATCATAATGAATACAGAGCTGAACCAGTTATTAAAAGTGAGCAATCAAGGATGTGCCGAACCAATGGGGGCATTAAAAAGAGAAGTGTTCGATTTTCATGATCAAGACTGGCAGTGCCATCAAGAGCAAATGGATTTTGAAGGGGAAGATATGGTTCAATTATTGAGTGAGCTTTACAGTGTAAATCATGAGATGCAGCGCTCACTGCAACAGCTGAGTAATGATCAAGTTAACGACTAATCGATCGAGTTAAAAAAAGCAGAACCGGCGCAAACTACAGCACTTTACGCGGCCTGCCAAAGGAAAATTAATATTGCAATCGCCACAAATTAGCCACATTTTCAGCTAAATTAGTCACATTTTCACTGGCATTCTCTAATGCTTCAGCAAGGGAGAGTGCTCGAGGAGTCGCTGCGAACACCGCATCAATCCCACACTCATAAGCCACTTGATGATTGCTGCCTAAACACCCTGCAACACCGATGACGGGGATTGAAAACCGCTTTGCAACTTGTGCCACTCCCATTGGGGTTTTCCCGTGGATCGTCTGTTCGTCAATTCGACCCTCGCCGGTGATAACCAGATCGGTATTGTCCATTTTAGACTCCAGATCCACCGCCTCCAAAACCACAGAAATACCCGGTTTCATGATCGCTCGAGTGAACGCCATAAACGCAGCCCCCATTCCCCCGGCGGCTCCTGCACCACTTATCTGAGCAACCCTCACCTGTAAGTACTGTTCAATTTTATTGCTGTAATGCAGCAATCCACTATCAAGGAACTCGATATCGACTGACGTAGCGCCTTTTTGCGGGCCAAAAATAGCCGAAGCCCCTTTGCTGCCACAAAGCGGATTATCCACATCGCAAGCAATCAATAACTCGCACTCACTCAATCGAGGATCGAGCTTACTAATGTCTATCGACTCTATTTGATGCAATCCTTGAGCATTTAATGGCACTGGCTGAGCGTGTACATCTAAAAACTGAACACCGAGCGCCGCCATCATACCAATACCTCCGTCATTAGTAGCACTGCCACCAAGGCCGATGATAAGACGCTTTGCTCCGGTTTCTAGCGCAGATAAGATCAACTCTCCAGTGCCAAAGCTAGTGGTGATTTTAGGATCACGTTGTAGTGGCGGGACATGATGTAGGCCACTCGCCGCAGCCATCTCAATCACCGCGGTATTTGAGCCATCCCCCAGCACTCCGAAAAAAGCAGCTACTGGCTCTCCCAAAGGCCCGGTTAATTCAACATCGATTAACTGACCATTGGTGGCATCTACCAACGACTGCACCGTCCCTTCTCCCCCATCTGCAACAGGGACAGAGACATATTCAGCATCAGGAAAAACGCGTTTAAACCCAGCTTCGATAGCGTTACACACTTCTTTTGCTGTTAAACTCTCTTTGTAAGAGTCTGGGGCGATAACTACTTTCATGTTCACTCCAACGTTAAAGCAAGATAAGACTTAAAATATACACTAAAGTGATGGCCGTGATCCCTTGTACTAAAGTCGCCATCGTTTGTGCGCGGTACGCCAAACCGACTGACATACGACTGAACTGTGACACAACCCAGAAGAAGCTGTCATTGGCGTGTGACACTGTCATCGCGCCAGCACCAATTGCCATCACCGTTAATACGCGGCCCATCTCTGAGTCTAAACCAAGTTGAGCTAACATAGGGGCCACCAAGGCAGAGGTGGTTACCAAGGCTACTGTAGAAGAGCCTTGGGCTGATTTCAGAGCCGCTGCGACAATGAATGGCATAAAAATACCCACGCCTAAAGCTGATAGCGTTGTTCCTAAATACTCACCCAACGGTGTCGCTTTTAGCACCGCACCAAATGCGCCACCTGCCCCTGTAATTAACAGGATTGGTGCTGCAGCAAGAATACCTTGGCTTATACGCTCACTAAACTCTTCAATTTTATTGTCCGATTTAAGCAAACCAATCGCCAAGAACAGACCGATTAATAGTGCCGTAAGAGGCTGACCTAGAAACACCAATACATCATAAACTCCACCAGTTCCAATAGGATGACTTGGGAATTTAGCAATGGAACCTAGGCATATTAGAAAAATTGGAACAAAAATTGGAGCAAATGCCTGTGTTGCCGAAGGTAGAACCCCATAAGCCGCTTTGAGCTCAGTCCATGACACCTGCGCAGACTCATCATGTACGTCTCCATCTGGTTCAACGTCTTTAAAACGACTCGCCCATAATGTTCCCGCAAGTGCTGCTACTGCCGCAACGAAAACACCCACGCCAATGACCAATCCTAGGTTGGACTCCAACCCTAAGTTACCTGCTGCCGCTATCGGACCCGGGGTTGGTGGTACAAAGGTGTGTGTTGCATAAAGACCCGTCGCTAATGCCACACTCATTGCCACGCTGGATGTCTGCATACGTTTAGCCAGTGATTCTTTCAATGAGTTCAAGATAACGAAACCCGAGTCACAAAAAACTGGGACCGACACAATATAGCCAATAATGGTCATGGTTAAGGTTGGAAATCGATTTCCCAGTACGCTAATCACCGAGTCGGCCATAGTAATCGCCGCGCCACTTTTCTCTAATATCACACCAATAATGGTACCGAGAACGATGACCAGACCGATGTAACCTAAAATGCCACCGAAACCGCCGGCGATTGTTTTCGCTATCGTTGCAGAAGGTAGGCCGTAAGCAAACGCCGCAATAAATGCCGACATAATTAACGCTAAGAAGGGATGTAACTTAAGTTTGGTTGTGGTGAAGACAATAAATGCAATCACCCCTACCAGTATTAGTATAAGACTCATAATAACTCCGTTTATTGGATTAATTCCTCTATTCCCAATAACAGCTAGATAGTGGGAGAGCATTATTATGAAAAATATCACGACCAATTACTTTAGGCATTGTTACAAATATGTTGTCTATTTTAGGGCGAATATTGTGCATTTGCACAATTTGATAAATTAGCTCTTATTTAATAGATAGCCAAGATAGAGCTCCATTAACCCTTCGACTGTTTCAGGGTTCAACTGAGTGATTTCGTGGATTTTTTTGATACGATACCTTAGAGTGTTGCGATGAATAAACAGAACTTTAGCGCACTCATTCAACGCATTATGATAGGTGAACAACGCAATCAATGTTTTTACCAATTGTCCATTATCGTCCATGCTCTCTAACCGACGAAACGCCGAACCCATCTGTTCACCTTGCCAACTCGCTTTCAGTGGAGACAGCAGAACGGGCAGACGTAACTCATCATAAAGATGTTTATGAATGGCACTCCCTCGTTTCATACCCGCTTCTAAAGTAACCTTTGCACTTTGAAAAGAGAGCGAGACGTTTTCAGCCCCTTCGAAGTAGTGGCCTAAGGCAATATCAATATCTCGAATGCTGTGTTGATTTAATCGGTCTAGCAGTAAATCAATACGCTGACTCTCATTCTCACAATCCCACTTTTCATTCTTAAACGTAGCGGGTTTCAATACAACGATCTCATTCATCGATACCACCGCCACTAAGTTATCTCGCTTAGGGTACTCAAGCAGTTCGACCACTTTCCTAATCCCTTTTAAGCTTAATGGGTTGCTGCTATCTCGAAATCGAATCATCACCGCAACTCGGGGAGAGTAAATATCAATACCTAATCGATTGGCCCAATCAGAGAGTTCATACATCGGCTGACGGTTATTAATCCAGGTAGTGATAAACTCTTCTCTGTGCCTTCGGTCCCACTGTAACTGTTCATTGAGCGCTGCTTGCTCGACGATCATTTCCGCCGTCATTTTTACTAAATTGGCGTATTTACGACTCTCGTCAGGTTCACCGGTAATTCCAACGACTCCAATCACTTGATCAGAGATTTGCAATACCAAATTAATACCGGGTTTAGCCCCTTGCAAGGTATGGCAACTTGCTTGAGTGACCTCTACCGTCGTTTTACGTTTCAAAGCCAGCAGTGCGCCATCATGCAATTGCCCAATTCGACTGCTGTCCCCACTGCCAATGATCACCCCAGCATGGTTCATCACATTGATATTATTACCAATGATTGCCATGGTTCGGTCCACGATCTGCTGGGCAAGTTGGTGCTCAATTAAAAACATTGGGCTTAACCGAGCTTAACCGCGTTGTTCAATCTGTGTATACACTTCATCTAAGCGCTCCGTATTGGCAGTAAACACTCTAAAAATAAAGACATGATAGAAAATAGAGAACAGTGAGGCCGCGATACCTGTGATAAAAGAACTAACCGACTGATTAAGTCCAGCGCCCTCTAATACAAACCCAACACTAAAGAACAGTATAAAAGAACAAACAAAAGTGATTAATAACCCTTTAAAAATCAGCCAGTGATCATCTTGTGTTGCCTCCCAACTGCTAACGAAAGCTTTAGTCGCACTCTGTTGATAAATAAAGCAGTATATTTGGCTGTATGAAAGCCGAACTGTGATGTACAGCCCGGGAAGAATTAACAGCAAGAAACCAAAACCAATCGCAATACTTGAAATTAACATAAGTAAAATGCATGGCAGTAACATCTTCAATACCAGAAAGTAGTATTGGCTGCTCTTTAGATAACGATCATCCATTGAGTAGGCGATATAGAAGATAATCGCCCCTTGATAGAGCGGAACAAGCATCAAGTTAGGAAGTAGAGCCATCATAAACAGAGATTGTAAGCTGTTATTGTCTTGTAAGACAGACATCATAAGCTCTTGATATAGCCCGATAAAAATAAGTACAGGAAGAATGATTGAGCTAATTCTAAAGAAATGGCGTTTAAAATAACTGAGAGAGCTCATCAGCATGTGCGGTAAATCGTTCATTAATGGTTCCTGATACTTAATAGAAAACAGTGGGTTATTAC